>NZ_CP132480.1:6009097-6017275 GCF_030770395.1 Telluria beijingensis
CCCAGCTGCTGTCGCTTTCGTGCCCATTTCTGGATGGCACGGAGACAACATGTTGGAGCCTTCAACCAAAATGCCTTGGTTCAAGGGATGGCAGGTGGAGCGTAAGGAAGGCAAAGCTGACGGAAAATGCCTCATTGAAGCTCTCGATGCCATCCTGCCACCTGCCCGCCCCACTGACAAGCCCCTGCGTCTTCCCCTGCAAGACGTATACAAAATCGGTGGTATTGGTACCGTGCCCGTCGGCAGAGTTGAAACTGGTGTGTTGAAACCAGGTACCATTGTTGTCTTTGCCCCCGCCAACATCACTACTGAAGTCAAGTCTGTGGAGATGCACCACGAAGCTCTCCAAGAAGCTGTACCTGGAGACAATGTAGGTTTCAACGTAAAGAACGTGTCCGTCAAGGAATTGCGTCGTGGTTATGTTGCTGGTGACTCCAAAAACAACCCACCTAAGGGTGCTGCAGATTTTACAGCTCAAGTCATTGTGCTTAACCATCCTGGTCAAATCTCAAACGGTTACACACCAGTCTTGGATTGCCACACTGCCCACATTGCCTGCAAATTTGCAGAAATCAAAGAAAAAGTTGACCGTCGTACTGGTAAATCTACTGAAGTCAACCCAAAATCCATCAAGTCTGGAGATGCAGCCATTGTCAACTTGGTACCTTCCAAGCCTCTATGTGTAGAGTCCTTCCAGGAATTCCCACCCCTCGGTCGTTTTGCTGTCCGTGACATGAGGCAGACAGTTGCTGTCGGAGTCATCAAGGCTGTCAACTTCAAGGAGGCTGGTGGTGGCAAGGTCACTAAAGCTGCCGAAAAGGCCACCAAGGGCAAGAAGTAGCTAGAGCTGTTAACAGCACAATTTTTCATACAACTGCGATACTTCATTCACCGAAAGGTGTTTCGAAGGAAAAAAGGGCTACAAACTCATTCCTTTTCTATATTTTTTGGTTGTGATGTGTTTAGGCTAAGGCGTCTTTGCATCTAGTGACAAGGTTTGGACCCTCAGTCGAGAAGCAGGTGTCCTTGTCAGCAGCCTTGCAACATGTATCCAGGAACTGTGCAAAGTCATCCATGACAGTCTTCAGTTGCTCCGCTGTAGCCTTGGGCTTGTGCTTCACCAGCTCAGCAAGAGCCGTTTGTTTCTTAATCTGCTTCTCCTTCTCTGGAAGTGTGCAGATATCAGAGTGGAAGGTGAAGGTCTCAGCTTTAAACTCTTTGGGGACATATGTTTCATCAACTGTCAGAGCAGAGAAGCATGGCCGCCTTTCCACCAGGGATCCACTACAGCACTTGGTAACATGCTCACTCACTGGGGTCTTCTCATGCAGCAGACACACACGGTTCAGGATTGCAGACAGATAGTCTTCCACACAAGGCAGTCTCTGATCTTCAGGAAGTGTACAACACTTGGTGCCCACTCTTCCTAGGTTTCTTGCAGCCTCCACGAGAGTTGGGGTTGACACCTGAGGTGCTTTCTGGGTGTAGCGAACTAGAATGGCATTTTGGAATCCATATTCTCCAAGCTTCTCGTAAAGATCACAGTTGGTTTTGACCAAGTTCTTAGGCTCTTCTACAAGAGGCTGAAATTCAGCAAGCACTGTGCCGTAGCATGCGGGAGGATTGGCTTCAGCGCAGCACTTTTCCAGAGTGGCTTCATATTTCTTAGCAAGTCTCAGCAACAGGGATACAGAGTAATCAGGGTGTCTTCTTGAATATTCATACAAGAACGTGCCCAGGAAGACATCCTTGGCCTCAGCATAGTTCTTGCACACTTCCTGGTCCTCAACAAAATCAGCAGCNGTCTCAGCAACAGGGATACAGAGTAATCAGGGTGTCTTCTTGAATATTCATACAAGAACGTGCCCAGGAAGACATCCTTGGCCTCAGCATAGTTCTTGCACACTTCCTGGTCCTCAACAAAATCAGCAGCAATGGCAGGCAGATCAGCAGGCATGGTGTCATGCTCCACCTCACTAAGACAGTGGGCTTTCTTCAACAGTGGTTTATCGCAGCAAGTCTGCAGTTTGCTGGAGATAGTCGCCTGGTTTTCACACATGTACTTGGCAAGTTCCGCCCTGTCATCTGCGCATTCCAGCAGGTCACCATGGCAGCACTCCTTGTTGACTTTGGTCAGGTCTGTTGCCAATTTGGTGATTTCTGCAAAGTCAGCATTGGGGAATGTCTGGCTCAGACGAGCTACTGCCCATGCTTTAAAAGCTCTCTCTCCAAACTTCTGCATACTGGAGCACTTCATTCTCTGACGGACAGATGAGACCAATGCTTTCTCCTTCACACCATCAAGCTTCGGGGTCAGGCAGCTTTCCTTGTCAGCCTCTGCACAACACTGGGTCAGAATCTCATTGTACTGCTCAGCATAGTAAAGAAGTTCTGGCGGGTCTCGTGGCCAAGCGCATCGAGGACGTAGGTCAGGCGAATGTTCTTGTTCCACTCGAGCCGGGTGTCGTAGCTGCCGTCATCAAGCCACTCGCGGATCGCTTTGGCGTGTGGCCCGCTGTCGATGCTGGTGTCGTAGGCGAGGTTCATGCCGCGCCCAGTGCGGTCCGTATAGCGGGTGACGTGGTGGCGGTCATACTGGTACTGCCAGGCGGCGCCGTTTTCGTCCTGGGCGCGGGTCAGGTCGCCGTGCTCGTCGTAGTCATAGGCAGCGAGCTGGCGCAGCAGCTTGCCATCCTTGATTTCCCACAGCGCGCGGATGCAGCCGCTACCAGGATCGATCTGGGTACCGGCATGGGCTACGATGGTCTCGCCCTGCTTGCTGATGATGTCGCTGAGCACTTCTTCGCCAGCGTACGGACCACTGGCGACAACGTGGTCGTAACGCAGGCCGAGTGCGGCGCCGTCGCGGGAATGCAGCGCGATCAGCCGGAAATGCTCCTTGCCCAAGTCGGCTACCTTGGCGCGCACCGTGTCGACCAGCTCGTAGGACTCGCGCCAGGGGCTGGGTTCGCCGTATGGTAAAGGCTTGCCGAAGTCGAGCGTGAGCAGGGTAGCGCTCATGCGGGTGAGCGTGATTTGCTCGACCGGATCGTGGTGCCGCTGGCCAACGCCCAGCCAGGGGTAACGGTGACTGCGACCATCGGCAGCGTGATAGAGCAGGGCGGTGGGCTTTCCCTGGCCGAGGACGTCGATACGGGTACTGTACGGAGTGAGCCAGCGCGCGCCGAAGTTGCCGCGGTCATAGGCGGTCAATTGGCTGCGGTAGGTGCCGCTCCATTCGATAGGAAGCGGTGCATCCAGAACGAAGTCAAGGTGGGTGAAAGTCTCGGCGCCGGTGGCGAAGCTGATCGAGTGCGCGGTGCCGCCTTTTGCAGGGCACAGCTTGCAGGCATTGGCATCGCCGATGGCCGGGCGCTGTTGGCCGGTAGCGCCGAGCGGGTGCCCGGGGTTGTTCTTCTTGTGATCCGCACCCATGGCCGAGGGAACCAGCGCCGCATGCCGCTTCTTATGCTTGACAACCGCGGCGCGCAGCCGCNGATGGCCGGGCGCTGTTGGCCGGTAGCGCCGAGCGGGTGCCCGGGGTTGTTCTTCTTGTGATCCGCACCCATGGCCGAGGGAACCAGCGCCGCATGCCGCTTCTTATGCTTGACAACCGCGGCGCGCAGCCGCATCAGCATCCACCGGATGCTCATCTGCGTCTGTTCGTCGGCCAGGGCGGCGAGCTTGCTGCGGAACGCCGGCTTGAAGTCGGTCAGGTGGCCGATGATGCGAAATGGCAAAAGGTAAATTCGAACGGACCAAGCCGCACGTCAACGTCGGCACCATCGGTCACGTTGACCACGGTAAAACCACCCTGACGGCAGCAATCGCGACCGTCCTGTCGAAGAAATTCGGCGGCGAAGCCAAGGCCTACGACCAGATCGACGCGGCACCAGAAGAAAAAGCACGCGGCATCACCATCAACACCGCGCACGTCGAGTACGAAACCGAAAACCGTCACTACGCACACGTCGACTGCCCAGGCCACGCCGACTACATCAAGAACATGATTACCGGTGCCGCGCAGATGGACGGCGCGATCCTGGTGTGCTCGGCCGCTGACGGCCCAATGCCACAGACCCGCGAGCACATCCTGCTGGCGCGTCAGGTTGGCGTTCCATACATCATCGTGTTCCTGAACAAGTGCGACCTGGTCGACGACGCAGAACTGCTGGAACTGGTCGAAATGGAAGTCCGCGAACTCCTGTCGAAGTACGAGTTCCCAGGCGACGACCTGCCAATCATCAAGGGTTCGGCACGTATGGCCCTGGAAGGCCAGCCTGGCGAAATGGGCGAAGAGTGCATCACCCGCCTGGCAGAAGCCCTGGACACCTACATCCCAACGCCAGAGCGCGCTGTTGACGGCGCCTTCCTGATGCCAGTGGAAGACGTGTTCTCGATCTCGGGCCGCGGCACCGTCGTGACCGGTCGTGTCGAGCGTGGCGTGATCAAAGTCGGCGAAGAAATCGAAATCGTCGGCATCATCGACACCGTCAAGACCACCTGCACCGGCGTGGAAATGTTCCGCAAGCTGCTGGACCAGGGTCAAGCTGGCGACAACGTCGGCCTGCTGCTGCGCGGTACCAAGCGTGAAGACGTGCAACGTGGTCAAGTCCTGGCAAAACCAGGTTCGATCAAGCCGCACAGCAACTTCACCGGTGAGATCTACGTCCTGTCGAAAGACGAAGGCGGCCGTCACACCCCGTTCTTCAACAACTATCGTCCTCAGTTCTACTTCCGTACGACTGACGTGACCGGTTCGATCGAACTGCCAGCAGACAAAGAAATGGTCATGCCAGGCGACAACGTCTCGATCACCGTCAAGCTGATCGCTCCGATCGCGATGGAAGAAGGCCTGCGCTTCGCAATCCGCGAAGGTGGCCGTACCGTCGGCGCCGGCGTCGTGGCAAAGATCATCGCCTAATTGTCACATAACAGACCACTAAAATGAAGCCTATATTTTTGGTATTACTCGTCGCTACAAGCGCCTACGCTGCACCATCGGTGACCATCAATCAATACAGTGATAATGAAATTCCACGCGACATTGATGATGGAAAAGCTAGTTCCGTAATCTCACGTGCATGGGACTACGTCGATGACACCGACAAAAGCATCGCCATCCTCAACGTTCAAGAGATCTTGAAGGACATGGCCAGCCAGGGCGACTATGCAAGTCAAGCATCAGCGGTGGCCCAAACCGCCGGAATTATCGCCCATCTATCTGCCGGTATCCCCGGTGATGCCTGTGCAGCCGCTAACGTCATTAACTCTTACACAGACGGCGTCAGGTCCGGAAACTTCGCCGGCTTCAGACAATCTCTCGGTCCCTTCTTCGGACACGTGGGACAAAACTTGAATCTTATCAATCAACTCGTCATCAACCCTGGTCAACTCCGATACTCTGTCGGACCAGCCCTGGGTTGTGCCGGAGGTGGAAGAATCTATGACTTCGAAGCCGCTTGGGATGCAATCTTAGCCAGCAGTGACTCTGGTTTCTTAAATGAAGAGTACTGCATCGTCAAGAGATTGTACAACTCTCGCAACAGCCAAAGCAACAACATCGCTGCCTACATCACCGCTCACTTACTTCCCCCGGTTGCNGTCAACTCCGATACTCTGTCGGACCAGCCCTGGGTTGTGCCGGAGGTGGAAGAATCTATGACTTCGAAGCCGCTTGGGATGCAATCTTAGCCAGCAGTGACTCTAGTTTCTTAAATGAAGAGTACTGCATCGTCAAGAGATTGTACAACTCTCGCAACAGCCAAAGCAACAACATCGCTGCCTACATCACCGCTCACTTACTTCCCCCGGTTGCTCAAGTGTTCCACCAATCAGCTGGATCAATCACAGACCTCCTGAGAGGCGTTGGCAACGGTAATGACGCGACCGGTTTAGTTGCTAATGCTCAAAGATATATTGCACAAGCAGCCAGCCAGGTTCACGTCTAAATAAGAACTGTAAATAATGTATATATATAATTATATAAAAGATATATATAAACCATATACAAACATATATATATCATTATAAGACAATCTACCTATATAAAAACTGTCGAGTCCCGTTTGATCATAAACTCGTTTAACGAATAATTCTGGCCGCTTCTGCTGCCATTCCTTTAGCGCGAGGACGGGCGTTTTGCTGCCGATGGCGCGCTGCGGAATATGGTGGTTGTAAAGCTTTAGATAGTTGAGCAATGTGGCCTGCAGATCGGCCCTGCTGTCGAAACGGGTCTGCTGTAGCAGCTCGTTGATGCGCCCGTTGAAACGTTCGACCATACCGTTGGTTTGCGGATGGCGCGGCGGTGCCAGCCGATGCGCGGCAGGCAGGGCTGCGCAGGCGACGTCGAAAGCATGCTTGCCGCTTGGTTTCTTGTCTTTGGTAGTGAAGCGATCAGTAAATTGCGAGCCGTTGTCAGTCAGGATTTTGTTGATTTTGATGGGCGAAGCCAGCTTGAGCCGGCGTAGAAAATCGACGCTGCTCGCCTCGGTCATGTTGCCGTAGATGTGCATGAAAACCCAGCGTGTTGCCCGGTCGATGGCGACGAACAGATAGCGGCGGGAGGTTTCGTCCGGCATCTGCGGCAGGTACTTGATATCGATGTGGATGAAGCCGGGTTCGTAATCCTTGAAGGTCTTCTTCGGCGTGATCTTTTCGCCCTCGGCAGTCGCAATCAAATCCGTCAGACGCGACATGCCTTCACGCTTTAGCAGGCGCGCAATGCCTGCTCGCGAGACGGCCGGATTGATGTACTGCTTTGTGATGAACAGCAGGTCGTCGAGCGGCAGGTAGAGCGACTGGCGCAGAGCAAGGACAATGGCTTCCTGGGCCTGGCTCAGTGTCGTGCGCAGCGTATGTGCCCGGTGAGAGCGATCCTGCACATCGTCGCGCCCAAGCCACTTCTGTGCCGTGGCTCGGGTGATGTTGAAGACCTTGGCGGCTTCTCTGGAGGACAGGCCTGAATCCTTGATTTCCTGGCGAATCTTCGGTGTGGTGCGGGCCTGTGGGTGAATGCTTGAACTCATGCTGCCAACTGCTCCCGATGCGATTGAATACTGGGATTGCTGAACCCAGCAATCAAGTCGCCCAGCATAGCTTTTGCACGGAACAAAGGCCAGCTACGACGAGGAATATGATCGCACGATACTGAACAGGTAACTTCATTCTTCAGGTTCGAGAAGAAGCTCTCTGCCACGGCATTGTCGTGGCAGTTTCCTCGCCTGCTCATGCTCGGGCGGGCTTGATGATCCTTGAGGTAATTCCTGAACATGGCCGAGGCGAACTGTGAGCCTTGGTCGGTGTGACAGATCAATCCTGCCTGCGGTTTTTGCTGCGTGAACCCGGCTTGCAGCGCGGCTATCGCCAGCTTTGCTGTTTGACTGGACCCTGTGGTCCAGCCGACGACGCGGTGCGTACACAGGTCGATGAAGGCCGCCAGATGTAACGGTCCTTTGCGCGTTGCGATTTGGGTCATGTCTCCGACCCACACCTTATTCGGCGCGGCCCTGCTGAACTCGCGCTTCACAAGATCGTCTGCTGCAGGCTCGATTTTTTGATAGGTGCGCATCTTTCTAAAGCGCGCAGAACGTCGCGTTTCGATCCCTGCGATGCGGCGCAATCTGCCCACTCGGTTGCGGCCACACGCCACTCCCTCGGCCTGTAGCAGGCGCCACATTTTTATCGTGCCGGGTGCACGGCGATGCGCTTCATGCAATGCCTCAATGCGAATGCGCAACGCAATGTCCTGGCTGCTGCGTTCGCTCTCTGGGCGCTCGCGTGATGCGTAGCAGCCGCTGCGGCTAACTTTCAACAAACGGCACATCATAGCCACCGGGTGGCTGCCAGCATGCTGATGAATAAATGCGTACTTTACGGCTTGCGTTGCGAAAAGTACGCCTCCGCTTTTTTTAAGATGGTGTTCTCCATCTTCAGGCGTTCGTTCTCGCGGCGCAGCTTTACAAGCTCGTCTTCTTCTATGCCCGCTGGGCGACCAGGACCTTTGAAAGCGCTCTCAGCGCCAGCCTCCTCAAGCCGTTTCGCCCACTTGTAAAGCTGGTTACGCTTTACGCCGAGCTCAAGAGCAAGCGCGGTAGCATTGGCTCCGCTCTTGAGGCGAGCTACTGCTTCACGCTTGAATTCGCTGCTGTGAACGGTGCGCTTCGCCGTCGATTTCGT